>NZ_DKJF01000044.1:2916-3158 GCF_002454615.1 Pseudomonas sp. UBA6699 | reverse complement strand
TGCGGTTGCGGCCGGGCAGCCTCTTTAAGAGCGCACTTGATGAAACGCCAGCCACTCGACGACAGCTTCAAGGTCAACCGCAACCCCGTTACCCTGCGCGAAATCGTGCTAGACAAGCTGCGCGCGGCGATCATGAACTTCCACCTGCTGCCTGGCGACCGCCTGGTCGAACGCGACCTCTGCGACCGCCTTGGGGTCAGCCGTACCTCGGTACGCGAAGCGCTGCGTCACCTGGAATCCGA
>NZ_DKJF01000044.1:1927-2774 GCF_002454615.1 Pseudomonas sp. UBA6699 | reverse complement strand
GCTGCGTCACCTGGAATCCGAAGGCCTGGTGGAATTCGCCGACGCCAAGGGCCCACGGGTGGCCATCATCACCCTGGAAGACGCCCGCGACATCTACGAGCTGCGTTGCGTACTCGAAGGCCTGATCGTGCAGTTGTTCACCCTCAACGCCAAGGCCAAGGACATCCGTGCCCTGGAACGCGCGCTGGAGGTCAACCGCGAAGCCTTGGAAGAAGGCGAGTTGCAGCAGGTGCTGGACTCGGTTCAAGGCTTCTACGACGTGCTACTGGAAGGCTCCGGCAACCAGGTGGCGGCGCAGCAGTTGCGCCAGTTGCAGGCACGCATCAGCTACCTGCGCGCCACCTCGGTGTCGCAGGAAAACCGCCGCGGCGCCAGCAACCGCGAGATGGAAAAGATGGTCGAGGCGATCAAGGGTGGCGACCCGCTGGTTGCCCACCAGGCCTCGGTCGACCATGTGCGTGCGGCTGCCAAGGTAGCCCTGGATTACCTGCGCCAGAAGCAGGAAGACCACGTCAAGGTGCGCGACATCGTCGAGCCCCTGGCGCTGAAGGATCCACGTATTTAACGCCACCCACAGGCCGCTGATCATGCCCAACGCCCCGCGCTACTGCCCGCACTGTACCAAGGAACTGGCCCGGGGCGTTCCTGCAGGTGACACCCACGAACGCCTGCATTGTGGCGGCTGCGGCTACATCCACTACATCAACCCGAAGGTCATCGCCGGCTGCATCATCGAGCGTGACGGCAAGTACCTGCTGTGCCAGCGTGCCATCCCGCCACGCCCCGGCACTTGGACCTTGCCGGCGGGCTTCATGGAGGCTGGCGAGACCACCGAGCAGGCGGCGCT
>NZ_DKJF01000044.1:961-1798 GCF_002454615.1 Pseudomonas sp. UBA6699 | reverse complement strand
GACCACCGAGCAGGCGGCGCTGCGCGAGGTGTGGGAAGAAAGCGGCGTGCGGGCCGACATCATTTCGCCGTACTCGATTTTCAGCGTGCCGAAAATCAGCGAGGTCTACATCATCTTCCGCGCCATCGTGACCGAAGAAACCGGGCAATACGGATCGGAAACGCTGGCGTACAAGTTCTTCGCACCGGATGAGATCCCTTGGGATCAGATCTACTACCCGGCGATCCGGCAGATTCTCGAACGTTACATCCTGGAGCGGCAGGCTGGGGTGTATGGCATGTACATGGGCAATGACGACACCGGCAAGGTGCACTTCATGCGTTAGCCGGTACTGGCCCTGTGCTCCAAAAATGCGCGGGTCGCACCAGCAAAGCTCACCCATCACCGCCCACACAAAGCGCAACCCCTCTACACCAAGCCCTTCAGCCAACTGGCACCCTCCTTGCTACCGTCATCCGCTTAAGCTTTTGTCAGCCTTAGGTTTTTTAAGGCTTATAGGTACATATTTACTAATTTCCCGTTCCCCCAGCGGCCCGCATCATCGCTCCAACAAGAACGCGTTGCCCATCGCCGGCACGCACCCGGGCAGTTGCCAATGCCCTACCTTGCCTTGGAGTCAGTCATGACCAGTGCAGCCAATTCGGCACCCCTCATAGAAAAACACACGATCGGCTATGTGCCACCGCAAGACCGCCATGGAAAGGTAAGGGATCTGTTCACGCTGTGGTTCGGCGGCAACATTGCGCCGTTGCCCATCGTCACCGGCGCGTTGGGCGTGCAGCTGTTTCACCTGAACCTGGTATGGGGCATCGTCGCCATCCTGGTGGGCCACCTGCT
>NZ_DKJF01000044.1:380-868 GCF_002454615.1 Pseudomonas sp. UBA6699 | reverse complement strand
CATCCTGGTGGGCCACCTGCTCGGGGGCGTGCTGATGGCCCTGCACTCGGCCCAGGGCCCGCAAATGGGCATCCCGCAGATGATCCAGAGCCGTGCCCAGTTCGGTACCTTGGGCGCGCTGCTGGTGGTAGTGATTGCCGGGGTCATGTACATCGGCTTCTTCGCCTCCAACATCGTGCTCGCCGGCAAGTCTTTGCACGGTGTGGTCGACGCCGTACCGGTGCCGGTCGGCATCGTCATCGGCGCGCTGGGTTCGGGCATCATCGGCATCATCGGGTACCGCTTCATCCACGTCCTCAACCGCATCGGCACCTGGGTGCTGGGTATCGGCATCGTGGTCGGCTTCGGCTATATCTTTACCCATGTGCAGAGCGACGACTTCCTCAGCCGCGGCAGCTTCAACCTGGCCGGCTGGCTGGCCACCGTGTCGCTGGCGGCGCTGTGGCAGATCGCCTTTGCGCCCTACGTGTCGGACTACTCACGCTACC
>NZ_DKJF01000044.1:0-229 GCF_002454615.1 Pseudomonas sp. UBA6699 | reverse complement strand
GACTACTCACGCTACCTGCCGGCAGACGTGAAAGTCAGCTCGACCTTCTGGGCCACCTACCTGGGCTCGGCCCTGGGTTCGAGCCTGTCGTTCATCTTCGGCGCCGTGGCGGTGCTGGCCATTCCGGCCGGCATGGACACCATGGATGCGGTCAAACTGGCCACCGGGACCCTCGGCCCCGTCATGCTGGTGCTGTTCCTGCTCAGCGTCATCAGCCACAACGCCCTCA
>NZ_DKJF01000115.1:24652-28330 GCF_002454615.1 Pseudomonas sp. UBA6699 | reverse complement strand
CCCGGCGCCGATCACCAGTGCCTGGCGCGGGCCCGGCGTGGCGGGCGGGCGTGCATACCAGGGGGCGCCAGGGGCGGGCAGGGCGCCGACGTAGGCGCCGCTCATCACTTCCCACTTTTTGCCGATACCCGGAACCTTCTTCATGGCGAAGCCCGCTTCGACCAGGCTGCGGCGCACCCAGCCGGTGGTGGTGAAGGTGCCCAGCACTGTTCCGGCGTGGGACAGCCGCGCCAGCTGGGCGAACAGCTGCGGGGTCCACATGTCGGGGTTCTTGGCCGGGGCGAAGCCGTCGAGGAACCACACGTCGACCTGTGCATCGAGCTGCGGCAGCTGCTCCAGCACATCGCCGATCAGCAGGGTCAGGGTGACCCGGCCTTCGGCAAAGGTGAACTGCTGAAAGCCGGGGTGCACCGCCACATACTGGGCTAGCAGCGGCTCGGTGTAGGCGGCGAGCTCCGGCCACAGGCGTACTGCGCGGGCCATGTCGGCAGCGCCCAGGGGGTACTTTTCGACACTGACGAAATGCAGGCGTGCACCGCTGGGCGCATGCTTGTCGAACAATTGCCATGCGCAAAAGAAGTTCATGCCGGTGCCAAAGCCGGTCTCGCCGATCACCAGGCTGCTGTGTGCGGGCAGGTTGGCGAAGCGTTCGGCCAGGCGGGTCTGGCCGAGGAACACATGCTTGGTTTCTTCGATGCCTTCGTTGACCGCGAAATAGACGTCGTCGTACTGCCGCGAATGGGGGCGGCCCTGGTCGTCCCAGTCGATCTGGGCGTGCTGGAGAAGGGTGGATTCAGGCATGGCTGGTTCGCTGGAGATGAGTGGCAAGTGGCAAGTGGCAAGTGGCAAGTGGCAAGTCGCAAGTCGCAAGTCGCAAGTGGCTAGAAAAAGCAGATGGTGGCATGGCTTACGTTTTCTTGCAGCTTGCAGCTTGCAGCTTCGAATTCCGCTAGTCTTGGTTATCCATTGAAGGAGCCATTGCATGTTCGAATCCGCCGAAATCGGCCATAGCATCGACAAGGAGGCTTACGACGCCGAGGTGCCCGCGTTGCGCGAGGCCCTGCTCGAAGCCCAGTACGAACTCAAGCAGCAGGCGCGCTTCCCGGTGATCGTGCTGATCAACGGCGTTGAAGGCGCTGGCAAGGGTGAGACGGTAAAGCTGCTGAACGAGTGGATGGACCCGCGCATGATCGATGTGCTGACCTTCGACCAGCAGACCGACGAAGAGCTGGCCCGGCCGCCGGCATGGCGCTACTGGCGGGCCTTGCCGCCGAAGGGGCGGATGGGCGTGTTTTTTGGCAACTGGTACAGCCAGATGCTGCAGGGGCGGGTGCATGGGGTGCTCAAGGATGCCGTGCTCGACCAGGCCATCACCGGCGCCGAACGCCTGGAGCAAATGCTCTGCGACGAAGGTGCGCTGATCATCAAGTTCTGGTTCCACCTGTCCAAGAAGCAGATGAAAGCGCGCCTGAAATCGCTGAAGGACGACCCGTTGCACAGCTGGAAAATCAGCCCGCTGGACTGGCAGCAGTCGAAAACCTACGACCGCTTCGTACGCTTTGGCGAGCGCGTGCTGCGCCGTACCAGCCGCGATTATGCACCGTGGCACATCGTCGAGGGGGTCGACCCCAACTACCGTAGCCTGGCGGTCGGGCGCATCCTGCTGGAAAGCTTGCAGGCCGCGCTGGCCAACAACCCCAAGGGCAAGCACCAGGGGAACGTGGCCCCATTGGGGCGTAGCATCGATGACCGCAGCCTGCTGGGGGCGCTGGACTTGAGCGTGCGCCTGGACAAGGCCGATTACCAGGAACAACTGGTAACCGAGCAGGCCCGCCTCGCCGGGCTGCTGCGGGACAAGCGCATGCGCCGCCATGCCTTGGTGGCGGTGTTCGAAGGCAACGATGCTGCCGGCAAAGGCGGGGCCATCCGCCGGGTGGCCGCTGCGCTGGACCCCCGCCAGTACCGTATCGTGCCGATTGCCGCGCCCACCGAAGAAGAGCGCGCGCAGCCTTACCTGTGGCGCTTCTGGCGGCACATTCCGGCGCGGGGCAAGTTCACCATTTTCGACCGTTCCTGGTATGGCCGGGTGCTGGTGGAGCGGGTAGAGGGGTTCTGCACGCCGGCTGACTGGATGCGCGCCTACAGCGAGATCAATGATTTCGAGGAACAGTTGGTGAACGCCGGGGTGGTGTTGGTCAAGTTCTGGCTGGCCATCGACCAGCAGACCCAGCTGGAGCGCTTCGAAGAGCGCGAGCAGATCCCGTTCAAGCGCTACAAGATCACCGAGGATGACTGGCGCAACCGGGACAAATGGGATGACTACGCCCAGGCCGTGGGGGACATGGTCGACCGTACCAGCAGCGAGATTGCGCCATGGACATTGGTAGAGGCCAACGACAAGCGCTGGGCCCGGGTGAAGGTGCTGCGCACCATCAACGAGGCGCTTGAGGCGGCGTTTGCCAAGCACAAGAAGTAGATTGCCGGGTTTGGCCTCAAGCCATGCTGCAAAAGAATGACCTGATGAATTCTTTTCTCGGCACGTTCCCCCGCACCTCCCCAGCAAGCCCGTAGAATCAAGCAATCGCCACCACGGGCTTGATCGAGGACTTTATGCATACCACTTCCGGCCGCTGGGGCTATGGCCTGTTCCTGGCACTCTTGACGGCGCTGCTCTGGGGCATTCTGCCGATCAAGCTCAAGCAGGTACTGCAAGTGGTCGACCCGATCACCGTCACCTGGTACCGCTTGCTGGTCTCGGGCGGCCTGCTGTTTGCCTGGCTGGCGGCCCAGCGGCGGTTGCCCTCCATTCGTAAACTGCCAGCAAAGGGCAAGGGCCTGGTGGCCGTTGCCGTCTTCGGCTTGATGGGCAACTACGTGCTGTACCTGATCGGGCTCAACCTGCTTAGCCCGGGTACTGCACAGTTGGTGGTGCAGATTGGCCCGGTGTTGCTGCTGGTGGCCAGTGTGTTCGTATTCCGTGAGCGCTTCAGCCTGGGGCAGGGTGTAGGGCTGCTGGTGCTGCTGGCGGGGTTTGGCCTGTTCTTCAACCAGCGCCTGGACGAACTGCTGACCTCGCTGGGGGCCTACACCACGGGTGTGCTGACCATATTGCTGGCCACCAGCATCTGGGTGTTCTATGCCCTGAGCCAGAAGCAGTTGTTGACGGTGTGGCATTCGCAGCAGGTCATGATGGTGATCTACCTCAGTTGCGCCGCGCTGCTCACGCCCTGGGTGCACCCGCTGCAGGCGTTGCAACTGACCCCGGTGCAGGGCTGGCTGTTGCTGGCATGCTGCCTGAATACCCTGGTGGCTTATGGCGCGTTCGCCGAAGCGCTGGCGCACTGGGAGGCATCACGGGTGAGTGCCACGCTGGCACTGACGCCGCTGGTGACTTTTGTTGCAGTGGCGTTGGCGGCGCTGGTATGGCCTGACTATGTGCACGCTGAAGACATCAATGCGCTGGGCTATGTGGGGGCGGTGACGGTGGTGTTCGGCTCGGCCCTGGTGGCGTTGGGGCCATCGCTGGTAGCCGGCTGGCGTGCCCGCAGGGCGCGGTTGGCCCATGTTCCTTGATCGCCTGTACTGGCCCCATCGCTGGCAAGCCAGCTCCCACAGGGGTTACCTCAGGCCTGAGCATTGCGCACCCTGTGGGAGCGGGCGTGCCCGCGAACACCGGCG
>NZ_DKJF01000115.1:0-24483 GCF_002454615.1 Pseudomonas sp. UBA6699 | reverse complement strand
CGCGTTGGATTCTTCGCGGGCCAGCCCGCTCCCACCCTGTAGGAGCTGGCTTGCCAGCGATGGGGCCAGTACAGGCAATCAATAATTTAGCCCTTACCACCCGGTGCCAGCATGTTCTCCGGCCTTACCCACTGGTCGAACTGCTCATTGGTCAGGTACTTCAACTCCAGCGCGGCCTCCCTCAGGGTCTTGCCTTCGCTGTAGGCCTTCTTGGCGATCTCCGCGGCTTTGTCATAACCGATGTGCGGGTTCAACGCGGTCACCAGCATCAACCCGCGTTCCAGGTGTGCGGCCATCTGCTGGGCGTCGGGCTCGATACCCGCCACGCAGTGCTGCTGGAAGTTGCGGCAGCCATCGGCCAGCAACTCGACCGACTGCAACAGGTTGTGGATGATCACCGGCTTGAACACGTTCAACTGCAAATGCCCCTGGCTGGCGGCAAAGCCGATCGCCGCATCGTTGCCCAATACCTGGCACGCCAGCATCGACAGCGCCTCGCACTGGGTAGGGTTGACCTTGCCCGGCATGATCGAGCTGCCCGGCTCGTTGGCCGGCAGGCGTACCTCGGCCAACCCGGCACGCGGCCCGGAGCCCAGCAGGCGCAAGTCGTTGGCGATCTTCATCAGGGCCACTGCCAGGGTCTTCAACGCGCCGGCCAGGCTGGTCAGCGGTTCATGGCCGGCCAGGGCGGCGAACTTGTTTGGCGCGGTGACGAACGGCAGCCCGGACTCGGCTGCCAGTTCGGCGGCAATGGCTTCGGCAAAACCGTGCGGGGCATTCAGCCCGGTGCCCACGGCGGTACCGCCCTGGGCCAGTTCGCATACGGCCGGCAGGGTGGCACGAATGGCGCGTTGGGCGTAGTCCAGCTGGGCAACAAAGGCCGATACCTCCTGGCCGAAGGTGATCGGCGTGGCATCCATCATGTGCGTGCGGCCGGTCTTGACCAGTTTGTTGTGCCGCGCCGCCAGTTCGGCCAGCCCGGCCGACAGTTCGCCGATGGCAGGCAGCAGTTTTTCCTGCACGGCCTGCGCCGCGGCAATGTGCATGGCGGTCGGGAAGCAGTCGTTGGAGCTTTGCGAGCGGTTGACGTGGTCGTTGGGATGCACTGGCGTTTTGCCGCCCCGGCCCTGGCCAGCCAGTTCATTGGCCCGCCCGGCAATCACCTCGTTGACGTTCATGTTGCTTTGGGTGCCGCTGCCCGTCTGCCACACGACCAGCGGGAACTGGTCGTCGTGCTTGCCCGCCAGCACCTCGTCGGCGGCCTGTTCGATCAGCCGGGCAATGTCGGCCGGCAGGTCGCCATTGCGGTCGTTGACGCGTGCCGCGGCCTTCTTGATCAGCGCCAGGGCGTGCACCACCGCGAGCGGCATGCGTTCCTTGCCGATGGCGAAGTTGATCAGCGAACGCTGGGTCTGCGCACCCCAGTAGGCGTGCTCAGGAACTTCGACCGGGCCCAGGCTGTCTGTCTCGATACGGCTCATTCTGTACTCACTCCTGTGTAGTTCGAATTCGCAGTTTAGGCCTTGATTCGACCGAGCGGTTCAGTCGCTCGTCGTGCCACTTGAGCACCGCGCTACCACGGCGCAGAATGCTCTACTCTGAGGTACCCGCCTCCCTCTCTCTGAAGGAAATGCAATGACCCGTCTCCGTGTCCTTTGTGCCGCCGTTGCCCTGGTTTGCGCCAGCGGCCAGGTACTCGCTGCCACCGCCAGCCACAACGCTGCTGCCGAGAAATTCCTGACCCTGGCCAACGCCGACAAGTTGGGCACCCCGGTGTACATGCAGGTCCAGCAGATGTTCGCCCAGCGCTTCGCCCAGACCAAAGCCCCGGCCAGCAAGCAGCCGGTGCTGGAAAGCTACCAGGCCAAGGCCAACGCCGCGCTGGACAACGCCATCGGCTGGAACAAGCTGAAGCCGAAGATGGTAGACCTGTACACTCAGACCTTCACCGAGCAGGAACTCAAGGACCTGGTCAAGTTCTACGAGTCGCCGCTGGGCAAGAAAGTGCTGCGCGAAATGCCCAAGGTCACCCAGCAGTCGGCGCAGCTGACCCAGCAGAGCCTCGAGCCGGCCGTACCGGTGGTGAACAAGCTGCTCGAAGACATGACCAAAGAGCTGGACCCGAACGCTGGCAAGGCCGCCGCCCCAGCGAAGAAGTGAGTAAGCCGCAATGACCATGCAACAGCGTATCGAACAGCAGCTGGCCAGCCTGGCGCCGCAACACCTGCAAGTGCTCGATGAAAGCCACATGCACAGTCGTGGTCAGGAGACCCACTACAAGGCAGTGATCGTCAGCGAGCAGTTTGCCGGGTTGAACAGCGTCAAGCGCCACCAGAAGGTGTATGCCACCATGGGTGAGCTGATGGGCCAGATCCACGCCCTGGCCATTCATACCTACACCGGCGAAGAGTGGGCCAAGGTCGGCGCTGCACCGGCCTCGCCGGTATGCGCCGGCGGCGGGCACTGAAACCTTGCTGTTGTTCTGGTAGAATCCTGCAAGATCCGGGGGCCGCTTTGCGGCCCTTTCGCGACACGAGGCCGCTGTTACAGCGACTGCACAGCCTGATGGCGGGTGCGGTCCCTGTAGGAGCGGCCTTGCGTCGCGAAAGGGGCGCAAAGCGCCCCCTGTTTTTTTGCCACACCGTCAAACCCGGTCCGCCCCTTACGAGGGCAACCACCTGGAGAACCTGCTTCATGTCCCAAGCCATCGTCGTCGCGGCGCTGTACAAGTTCGTTACCCTGCAAGACTACGTCGAGTTGCGCGAGCCACTGCTCAAAGCCATGCTCGACAACCAGGTCAAGGGCACCCTGCTGCTGGCCCATGAGGGCATCAACGGCACCGTGTCGGCCACCCGCGAAGGCATCGACGGCCTGCTGGCCTGGCTGCGCAGCGACCCACGCCTGGTCGATGTCGACCATAAAGAGTCGTACTGCGACGAACAGCCGTTCTACCGCACCAAGGTCAAGCTCAAGAAAGAGATCGTCACCCTCGGCGTGCCCGGCGTGGACCCCAACCAGGCCGTGGGCACCTACGTCGAGCCCAAGGACTGGAACGCCCTGATCAGCGACCCGGAAGTGCTGCTGATCGACACCCGCAACGACTACGAAGTGGCCATTGGCACCTTCAAGGGCGCCATCGACCCCAAGACCGAAACCTTCCGCGAGTTCCCCGAGTACATCAAGGCCAACTTCGACCCCAGCAAGCACAAGAAGGTGGCCATGTTCTGCACCGGCGGCATCCGCTGCGAAAAAGCCTCCAGCTATATGCTCGGTGAAGGCTTCGAGGAGGTCTATCATCTCAAGGGCGGCATCCTGAAGTACTTCGAGGAAGTGCCTCAGGAACAAAGCCTGTGGGATGGCGACTGCTTCGTCTTCGACAACCGCGTCACGGTGCGCCATGACCTGAGCGAGGGCGAGTACGACCAGTGCCACGCCTGCCGCCACCCGATCAATGCCCAGGAGCGCGCGTCCGAGCACTATTCGCCAGGTGTCAGCTGCCCGCATTGCTGGGACACCCTGAGCGAAAAGACCCGCCGCAGCGCCATCGACCGGCAGAAGCAGATCGAGCTGGCCAAGGCGCGCAACCTGCCGCACCCGATCGGTTACAACTACAAAGCCGAGGCCTGATGCATGTCTGCCCGCCTGATCTATGTGATGGACCCGATGTGCTCCTGGTGCTGGGGTTTCGCGCCAGTGGCCGCGGCCCTGATCGCCCAGGCGCATGAGGCGGGTGTGCCCACCCACCTGGTGGTGGGCGGGCTGCGCACCGGCGGCAGTGCGCTGGACAGCGCCACCCGCAAGTACATCCTCGAACACTGGCAGGCGGTGGCCGATGCCACGGGCCAGGCGTTCCGCTTCGAAGGGGCCATGCCGGACGGTTTCGTCTACGACACCGAGCCGGCCTGCCGTGCCCTGGTCAGCGCCCGCGAACTGGGTGGCGAGCGCGTCTGGCCGCTGCTGGCGCTGATCCAGCGCGCGTTCTACGAGCAGGGCATGGATGTGACCACCGCACCACAGCTGGTCGACCTGGCTGAACAGGCCGGTTTCGACCGTGCCGTATTCGCCACCACCTTCGCCCAGGCCGATACCCGCGCCGCCACCGCGGCCGATTTCGTCTGGGCCCAGGACCTGGGCATCGCCGGTTTTCCGACCCTGCTCGCCGAGCGCAACGGCCAAGTGGCGCTGTTGACCAACGGCTACCAGCCGTTGGAGCGCCTGCAACCATTGCTCGGCCGCTGGCTGCAGCAGGCCACCTGTGCTTGACCTGCCTGGGTCCCCGGACCCGGTACCGGGCAAGCCCTGCACGGCGGCCGATCGGCTGAGCTGGGCGGAAATCCGCCGGCTGGCCCTGCACCACCGCAAGCAGCTCTGGTCGGCCAACCTGATCGCCGTGCTCGCGGCCTGCTGCAGCGTGCCCATTCCGCTGTTGCTGCCGTTGCTGGTAGACGAAGTGCTGCTCGGCCATGGTGATGCGGCACTGAAGTGGATGAACCACCTGCTGCCGTCGGGCTGGCAGGTGGCTGCCGGCTACATCGGCCTGATGCTGTGCCTTACCCTGTGCCTGCGCCTGGCCGCGTTGGCCTTCAACGTGGTGCAGGCCAAATTGTTCGCCGGCCTGGCCAAGGACATCGTCTACCGCCTGCGCATCCGCCTGATCGAGCGGCTCAAGCGTATTTCGCTGCAGGAATACGAAAGCCTGGGCAGTGGTACGGTCACCACGCACCTGGTCACCGACCTGGACACCCTCGACAAGTTCGTGGGCGAAACCCTCAGCCGCTTCCTGGTGGCCATGCTCACCTTGACCGGCACGGCCGCCATCCTGATCTGGATGCACTGGCAACTGGCGTTGCTGATCCTGCTGTTCAACCCGCTGGTGATCTACTTCACCGTGCAGTTGGGCAAACGCGTCAAGCACCTCAAAAAGCTCGAGAACGACAGCACCGCGCGGTTCACCCAGGCCCTGGCGGAAACCCTCGATGCCATACAGGAAATACGTGCCGGCAACCGCCAGGGCTATTTCCTCGGCCGGTTGGGCCTGCGTGCCCGTGAAGTGCGCGACTATGCCGTCGACTCGCAATGGAAAAGCGACGCCAGTGGCCGCGCCAGCGGTTTGCTGTTCCAGTTCGGTATCGACATTTTCCGCGCGGCGGCCATGCTGACCGTGCTGTTTTCCGACCTGTCGATCGGCCAGATGCTGGCGGTGTTCAGCTACCTGTGGTTCATGATCGGCCCGGTCGAGCAGTTGCTCAACCTGCAATACGCCTACTATGCCGCCGGCGGCGCCCTCAACCGCCTCAACGAGCTGCTGGCGCGGGCCGACGAGCCGCAGTACCCGGCGGCCAGCGACCCGTTCGCCGGCCGTGACACGGTCGGTATCGAGGTGCGTGACCTGCGCTTTGCCTATGCCGATGAGCCCGTGCTCGACCACCTCGACCTGTCGATCGCGCCGGGTGAGAAGGTGGCCATTGTCGGTGCCAGCGGCGGCGGCAAGAGCACCCTGGTGCAACTGCTGCTGGGCTTGTACAGCGCCCAGGCCGGGACCATCCGCTTTGGCGGGGCCAGCTTGCAGGAAATCGGCCTGGAAACCCTGCGCGAAAACGTGGCAGTGGTACTGCAGCACCCATCGCTGTTCAATGACACCGTGCGTGCCAACCTCACCATGGGCCGTGACTGCAGTGACGAGGCCTGTTGGCAGGCGCTGCGCATCGCCCAGCTGGACGCCACCATCGCCGCCTTGCCGCAGGGCCTGGACAGTGTGGTGGGGCGGTCGGGTGTGCGCCTGTCCGGCGGCCAGCGCCAGCGCCTGGCCATCGCCCGCATGGTCCTGGCCGAGCCCAAGGTGGTGATCCTCGACGAGGCCACTTCGGCGCTGGACGCGGCCACCGAATACAACCTGCACCAGGCCTTGGCGCGCTTCCTCAGTGGCCGCACCACGCTGATCATCGCCCACCGCCTGTCGGCCGTGAAACAGGCCGACCGGGTGCTGGTGTTCGATGGTGGGCATGTGGCGGAAGATGGCGACCACCAGCAGTTGATTGCCGAAGGTGGGTTGTATGCCAAGCTGTACGGGCATCTGCAACAGAGCTGAATCCTGGGCCGACCCAGGCTGCGCAAAGCCCCCGCTGCCTTGTCATAAAAATCCCCTTCACAGCGATGGCAAATGGCCTACGCTGTGCTTGTCTGGGTCGATTTGCGCCTTATCTGCTCTGTGACAGGGACTCCATGAAGGGACATCGCACACTCGAAGCGCCAAAGTTGCTGGGCATCACCTGGCCCTTCATCGCCGTCGTGGTCTTCCAGGTGGCACTGGGTAGTCTCAGCCTGTACACGCTGTCGTCCGTGCGCGCTTACGTTGCGGGCGAGAGTTTGTGGTCCAAGGCGCAGAAAGATGCCATCTATTACCTCAACCTATACGCCGAAACCCGCGACGAGAGTACCTACCAGCGCTATCGCCAGGCCATAACCGTGCCCCAGGGCGACCAGAAGGTGCGCGAGTTGCTCGACCAGCCGCACCCCGACCTGGAAGCCGCGCGCCAGGCGGTACTGCAGGGCGGCAACCATGCCGACGACGTGCAACGGATCATCTGGTTCTACCGCAACTTCCGCAACATCAGCTACATGCAGACCGCCATCGACTACTGGAACGTCGGTGACGATTACCTGGACAAGCTGGATGTGCTGGCAGGCGAGATACACCAGCGTTTTGCTGCGGGCCCGGTGGACGCCGCTACGGTCGCAGCCTGGAAAGCGCGCATCGTCAGCATCAACGAAGGGGTAACGCCGGCGGCCAAGGCCTTCAGCGATGCGCTGGGCGAAGGGTCGCGCATGCTGCTGCGGGTGCTGCTGTTCACCAACCTGCTGACGGCCATGTTCCTGATCAGTATTGCCTGGCGCCGCTCCAGCAAACTGCTGGCCCAGCGCCAGGCTTTCGCCAGTGCCCTGCAGGAAGAAAAAGAGCGGGCGCAGATTACCCTGCAGGCTATCGGCGACGCGGTGATAACCACCGATGTGGAGGGCTGTATCGGCTACATGAACCCGGCCGCCGAACAGCTGACCCACTGGCAGGCCGCCCAGGCCCAAGGGTTACCGCTTTCGGCATTGTTCAGCCTGGTCGACGAGCACGCCGAAGAAAACGGCACCAGCCTGGTCGAACAGGTGCTAAACGGCAGCCTCAACGGCGGCGCCGAGCATGCGCGGCTGATCCAGCGCCTGGACGGCAGCACGGTATCGATCAACCTGGTGGGCTCGCCGATCGTCAATGACGGCCAGGTTGCCGGCATTGTGCTGGTGCTGCACGACATGACCCAGGAGCGCCAGTACATTGCCAATCTGTCCTGGCAGGCTACCCATGATGCCCTGACCGGGCTGGCCAACCGCCGCGAGTTCGAATACCGCCTGGAGCAGGCGCTCAATGGCCTGGCCCGCCAGGCCGGGCGGCATTCACTGATGTTCCTGGACCTGGACCAGTTCAAGCTGGTCAATGACACCTGCGGCCACGCCGCTGGCGACGAGCTGCTGCGGCACATCTGTGCCGTGCTGCAGTCTGGCCTGCGTGAGGGCGACACCTTGGCGCGGCTGGGGGGCGACGAATTTGGCGTGTTGCTGGAAAACTGCCCTAGCGACCAGGCCGAGCGCATCGCCGAGCAACTGCGCCAGCTGGTGCAAAGCCTGCACTTCGTGTGGAAAGGCCGCCCGTTCGTGACCACGGTCAGCATAGGCCTGGTGCACATGGCCCAGGCCCCCAGCACCCTTGAAGCCTCGTTACGTGCCGCGGACATGGCCTGCTACATGGCCAAGGAAAAAGGCCGCAACCGCGTGCAGGTGTACCACGCCGACGACAGCGAGCTGTCCATGCGCTTTGGCGAAATGGCCTGGATCCAGCGTTTGCATGTTGCCCTGGAAGAGAACCGGTTTTGCCTGTACGCGCAGGAAATCGCCCCGCTGAAAACCTTCGAGGGGCCGGGCCACATCGAAATTCTGCTGCGCCTGCACGACGAAAGCGGCCGCACCATCCTGCCCAGCAGCTTCATTCCGGCGGCCGAGCGCTATGGCCTGATGACGGCGCTGGACCGCTGGGTGGTACGCAATGTATTCATGGTCATCCGCCAGTGCCTGGACGAGGGGCGGGAAGGGCCGTTGTCGACCTGCGCGATCAACCTGTCGGGGTCGAGCATCGGCGATGACAAGTTCCTGGAATACCTGCAGCGGCTATTCGTCGAGTACGCCATTCCGCCGCGGATGATCTGCTTCGAAATCACCGAAACCAGCGCCATCGCCAACCTGGGTAGCGCCATCCGCTTCATCAACGAGCTCAAGGGCCTGGGTTGCCGCTTCTCGCTCGATGATTTCTGCGCCGGCATGTCCTCGTTCGCCTACCTCAAGCATTTGCCCGTGGATTACCTCAAGATCGACGGTAGTTTCGTCAAGGACATGCTCGACGACCCGGTCAACCGGGCCATGGTCGAAGTCATCAACCATATCGGCCATGTGATGGGCAAGCGCACCATCGCCGAGTTTGTCGAAACGCCCCTGATCGAGCAGGCCCTGCAGGAAATTGGCGTGGATTACGCCCAGGGCTACCTGATCGAACGCCCCCAGGTGTTCACCTGTGACAGTCTGCAGCGCCAACGGATCGCCGCCCGGCCTCTGTTGCAGCGTGCACCTGGCACCTTTCGTTAGCTGGAAATCACAAGGATCAAGGAGCTGAAAGTGATTGATGCATTCGTTCGTATCGGGCCGTTGATGGACCCGGCCAGTTACCCTCAATGGGCTCAGCAACTGATTGAAGATTGCCGCGAGAGCAAGCGCCGGGTCGTGGAGCATGAGTTCTATGCACGCCTGCGCGATGGCCAGCTGAAGCAATCGACCATTCGCCAGTACCTGATTGGCGGCTGGCCGGTGGTGGAGCAGTTCTCGCTGTACATGGCCCACAACCTGACCAAGACCCGCTACGGTCGGCACCAGGGTGAGGACATGGCACGGCGCTGGCTGATGCGCAATATCCGGGTCGAGCTCAACCATGCCGATTACTGGGTGAACTGGTGCCAGGCGCATGGTGTGCACCTGCACGACCTGCAGGCCCAGGACGTGCCGCCGGAGCTCAACGGCCTGAACGACTGGTGCTGGCGGGTGTGTGCCACCGAGAACCTGGCCATTGCCATGGCCGCGACCAACTATGCCATCGAAGGTGCGACGGGCGAATGGTCGGCAGTGGTGTGTTCGACCGACACCTACGCCATGGGCTTCCCGGAGGAAGGGCGCAAGCGGGCGATGAAATGGCTGAAGATGCACGCCCAGTATGACGATGCGCACCCGTGGGAAGCGCTGGAAATCATCTGTACCCTGGCCGGCGAGAACCCCAGCCTGGGCTTGCGCACCGAGTTGCGCAGGGCGATCTGCAAGAGCTACGACTGCATGTTCCTGTTCCTGGAGCGGTGCATGCAGCTGGAGGGGCGCCAGCAGGGGCGTATGCGCCCGGCGTTGGCCGCCGGGTAGGCCCGCCCCGCTGCGAAGCAAGGCCGCGATGGGCCGCGCTGCGGCCCCGGCAATCTCGGCCGTTACTGGGCGTTCAGCGCCTGCCCATTCACGGCCTTGCTGTCCGGCCCCATCAGGTACAGGTACACGGGCATGATTTCTTCAGGCAGCGGGTTGTTCTGCGGGTTCTCGCCAGGGTAAGCCTGCGCCCGCATCGCTGTGCGCGTGGCCCCGGGGTTGATGCTGTTGGCCCGCACCGGCGCCACGCCTTCCAGTTCGTCGGCCAGGGTCTGCATCAGGCCCTCGGTGGCGAACTTGGACACGCCGTAGGCGCCCCAGTAGGCACGGCCCTTGCGCCCCACGCTGCTGCTGGTGAACACCACCGAGGCGTCTTCCGACAGCTTCAGCAGCGGCAGCAGGGTACTGGTGAGCATGAAGGTGGCATTGACGTTGATGTGCATCACGCGCATGAAATGGTCGCCTGACAGCTGTTCCAGCGGCGTGCGCGGGCCGATGATCGAGGCGTTGTTGAGCAGGCCGTCAAGGCGGCCGAACTGCTCTTCGATCATGACCGCCAGGTCGTCGTACTCATGTGCCTGCGCGGTTTCCAGGTTGAACGGAACGACCACCGGCTGCGGATGCCCGGCGGCCGCGATCTGGTCGTAGACCTCGTTCAGGTTGGCTTCGGTCTTGCCCAGCAACAGCACGGTGGCGCCCAGTGCGGCGTAGGCCTTGGCAGCAGCAGCGCCGATGCCGCGGCCGGCACCGGTAACCAGGATGACCCGGCCTTTGAGCAGGTCGGGGCGGGCGGTGTAGTCGAACATGGTTCTGTCCTTGATTCGGGGCTTTAGCTGCAAGCTTCAAGCTTCAAGCTTCAAGCTTCAAGCTTCAAGCTACAAGAAAAAGCTGGGCGATGTGGGCTGCTGCAGCTTGTGGCTTGTGGCTTGTGGCTTGCAACTTGCAACTTGCAACTTGCAACTTGCAGCTTCAGCAGCCGCACAACGCGCTGTCGATCACCTTGCGCAGGTCCAGCGGGTGGTCCACCACCACGTCGGCGCCCCAGTGGTTGGGGTTGTCTTCTGGGTGAATATAGCCGTAGCGCACCGCGGCGGTACGGGTGCCGGCGTCACGGCCCGACTCGATGTCGCGCAAGTCGTCGCCGACGAACAGCACACTGGCCGGGTCCAGGTTCAGGGTGTTGCAGGCCAGGATCAGCGGCTCTGGGTCCGGTTTGCTGTTTTTTACGTGGTCTGGGCAGATCAGCAGCGCCGAACGCTCGGCCAGGCCCAGTTGCTGCATGATCGGCTCGGCGAAGCGCACCGGTTTGTTGGTGACCACGCCCCACAGCAGCTTGCCTTTCTCGATGTCGGCCAGCAGTTCGGCCATGCCGTCGAACAGCTTGCTGTGCACCGCGCAGTCGCGCTGGTAGCGCTCGAGGAACTCCAGGCGCAGGGCCTCGAAGCCTTCGGCTGCAGGGTCCATGGCGAAGGTGGCGGCGACCATGGCCCGCGCACCGCCGGAAATCACCCCGCGGATCAGCGTGTCATCGACCGGCGGCAGGCCGCGTTCGGCGAGCATGGCCTGGCAGATGGCGATGAAGTCCGGCGCCGTGTCGAGCAAGGTGCCGTCCATGTCGAAGAGTACCGCTCGCAAACGCATGCTCATTCCTCGCGCAGGGTCTGGATCATGTAGTTGACGTCGACGTCGCTGCTCAGCTTGTAGTGCTTGGTCAGCGGGTTGTAGGTCAGGCCGATGATGTCCTTGACCTGCAGGCCGGCATCACGGCTCCACGCGCCCAGTTCGGAGGGGCGGATGAACTTCTTGAAGTCATGGGTGCCGCGCGGCAGCATCTTCAGGATGTACTCGGCGCCGACGATGGCCAGCAGGTAGGCCTTGGGGTTGCGGTTGATGGTGGAGAAGAACACCTGGCCGCCCGGCTTGACCATGCGGTAGCAGGCACGGATCACCGACGACGGGTCGGGTACGTGCTCGAGCATTTCCAGGCAGGTGACCACATCGAATTGTTCAGGCATTTCTTCGGCCAGCGCTTCGGCGGTGATCTGCCGGTACTCCACCTGCACGCCAGACTCCAGCTGGTGCAACTGGGCCACGGCCAGTGGCGCCTCGCCCATGTCGATACCGGTAACGCTGGCGCCGCGCAGGGCCATGGCTTCGCTGAGGATGCCGCCGCCGCAACCTACGTCCAGCACCTTCTTGCCGGCCAGGCTGGCGCGTTCGTCGATCCAGTTGACGCGCAGCGGGTTGATTTCATGCAGCGGCTTGAACTCGCTTTCACGGTCCCACCAGCGGTGGGCCAGCGCTTCGAACTTGGCGATTTCGGCGCGGTCGACGTTGCTCATTGGGCAGTCCTCAAAAGCTTGGCTATTAAGCTGCAAGCTGCAAGCCCCAGGCAGCAAGAAAAAGCAGACCTTGTACGCATTCGCTTTTTCCTGCCGCTCGTAGCTTGCGGCTTGCGCTCGAAAAGGCCGGAGTATACCCGAGCGCTCGGCCCCCAGGCTCGCTATAATCGCCGGCTTTTGATATCCGAACGACAGGGAGAGGCAATGCGCGAGCGACTATTGGCGGCGGAGAAGGTGACCGCGATCCGCTGGCAGGGCGGCGTCCTGCACCTGCTCGACCAGCGCCTGCTGCCGTCCCGGGAGTGCTGGCTGGCCTGCGACAATGTCGCGCAGGTGGCAGCCGCGATCCGCGACATGGCGGTGCGCGGTGCTTCGGCGATCGGTATCGCGGCGGCCTACGGCCTGGTGCTGGCCCTGGAGGAGCGGCTGGCCGAAGGTGGTGACTGGGAGCTGGACCTGGAAGAGGACTTTCTCACCCTGGCCGAGGCGCGCCCCACGGCTGCCAACCTGTTCTGGGCACTGAACCGCATGCGCGAGCGCCTGCAGCGCCTGCGCCCGGACGAAGACGTGCTGGCCGCGTGCGAGGCCGAAGCGCTGGCCATTCACGAAAGCGACCGTGAAGCCAACCTGACCATGGCCCAGCACGGCACCGAGCTGATCCGCCGCCACCAGGGCAACGCCCAGACCCTGCTCACCTATGGCAATGCCGGTGCGCTGGCCAGTGGGGGTTTCGGCACCGCGCTTGGGGTGATCCGTGCCGGTTACCTCGAAGGCATGGTCGAGCGGGTGTATGCCGGCGAGACGCGCCCCTGGCTGCAGGGCTCGCGCCTGACCGCGTGGGAGCTGACCAACGAAGGCATCCCGACCACCCTGTGCGCCGATTCGGCGCTGGCCCACCTGATGAAGACCAAGGGCATCACCTGGGTGGTGGTGGGGGCGGACTGCATTGCCGCCAATGGTGACATGGCCGGCAAGATCGGCACCTACCAGCTGGCGGTCAGCGCCATGCACCATGGCGTGCGCTTCATGGTGGTGGCGCCCAGCACCAGCATCGACCTGAACCTGGCGACCGGCGAGGATATCCCCCTGGAAGTGCGTGAGGCCGATGAACTGCTGGATTACGCCGGCACCCGGGTGGCCCCGGAGGTCGAGGTGTTCAACCCGGTGTTCGACGTGACCCCGGCAGACCTGATCGACGTGATCGTGACCGAGCGCGGCATTGTCGAACGTCCGGATACCGCCAAGCTGGCGCAGTTGATGTGCCGCAAGCGCCTGCATTGACACATGTGCCGGCCTCTTCGCGGTAAACCCGCGAAGAGGCCGGCACAGGCACCAGCAAATCAAGATTCGAACCTGCTTCTGGCTGCCCGCCACATCTCCCCACCGCACCCGCCTTTGTGGTAACATCCGGCAGTTTCCAAGGCCGCCCATCACGGCGGCCTTCATTGCGCAGATCCATGGCACAACTCATTGATTTGTCGTAAGTCGTCGCACCCTTATGCGCTGCGGCGGCGAGCTTCGTTCGGCCCTTGATGGAGCTGCGAAGTTTCACCAGAAAAAGGAATCAGGCTTCTCATGGGCGAACTGGCCAAAGAAATCCTCCCGGTCAATATCGAAGACGAACTGAGACAGTCCTACCTCGACTACGCGATGAGCGTGATTGTCGGGCGAGCGCTGCCCGATGCACGTGACGGCTTGAAGCCCGTGCATCGTCGCGTTCTCTATGCGATGAGCGAACTGGGCAACGACTGGAACAAGCCGTACAAGAAATCCGCCCGTGTGGTCGGTGACGTGATCGGTAAGTACCACCCGCACGGCGACACTGCGGTCTACGACACCATCGTGCGTATGGCCCAGCCTTTCTCGCTGCGTTACCTGCTTGTCGATGGCCAGGGCAACTTCGGTTCGGTGGACGGCGACAATGCCGCGGCCATGCGATACACCGAAGTGCGCATGACCAAGCTGGCCCACGAGCTGCTGTCCGACCTGCACAAGGAAACCGTCGACTGGGTGCCCAACTACGACGGCACCGAGCAGATCCCGGCGGTCATGCCCACGCGTATCCCCAACCTGCTGGTCAACGGTTCCAGCGGTATCGCCGTGGGTATGGCGACCAACATTCCGCCGCACAACCTTGGCGAAGTCATCGACGGTTGCCTGGCGCTGATCGACAACCCGGAAGTCACCGTCGATGAACTGATGCAGTTCATCCCCGGCCCGGACTTCCCGACAGCCGGCATCATCAACGGTCGCCAAGGCATCATCGAGGCCTACCGCACCGGCCGCGGCCGCGTCTACATGCGTGCCCGATCCGAGGTCGAAGACATCGACAAGGTCGGTGGCCGCCAGCAGATCGTGATCACCGAGCTGCCGTACCAGCTGAACAAGGCGCGGCTGATCGAAAAGATCGCCGAGCTGGTCAAAGAGAAGAAGATCGAAGGCATCACCGAGCTGCGCGACGAGTCCGACAAGGACGGCATGCGCATCGTCATCGAGCTGCGCCGCGGCGAAGTGCCGGAGGTGGTGCTCAACAACCTCTACCAGCACACCCAGCTGCAGAGCGTATTCGGCATCAACGTGGTGGCCCTGGTGGACGGCCGCCCGCGGCTGCTCAACCTCAAGGACCTGCTCGAAGCGTTCGTCCGTCACCGCCGTGAAGTGGTGACCCGCCGCACTGTCTTCGAGCTGCGCAAGGCCCGCGAACGCGGCCACATCCTTGAAGGCCAGGCGGTTGCGCTGTCCAACATCGACCCGGTCATTGCCTTGATCAAGGCTTCGCCTACGCCTTCCGAGGCCAAGGAAGCCCTGATTTCCACGCCGTGGGAGTCCAGTGCCGTGCAGGTCATGGTCGAGCGCGCCGGTGCCGAGGCCTGCCGCCCTGAAGACCTGCCCGAGCAGTATGGCCTGCACGATGGCAAGTACTTCCTGTCGCCGGAACAGGCCCAGGCCATTCTCGACCTGCGCCTGCACCGCCTGACCGGCCTGGAGCACGAGAAGCTGCTGGCCGAGTACCAGGAAATTCTCGAGCAGATCGGCGAGCTGATCCGCATCCTCAACAGCGCCGAGCGCCTGATGGAAGTGATCCGCGAAGAGCTGGAGGCCATCCGCGCCGAGTACGGCGATGCCCGCCGCACCGAAATCCTCAATGCCAGCCACGACCTCAACTACGGCGACATGATCCCGGAAGAAGAGCGCGTGGTCACCATTTCCCACGGTGGTTACGCCAAGACCCAGCCGTTGTCCGCTTACCAGGCCCAGCGCCGTGGCGGCAAAGGCAAGTCGGCGACCGGCGTGAAGGACGAGGACTACATCGAGCACCTGCTGGTCGCCAACAGCCACGCCACGCTGCTGCTGTTCTCCAGCAAGGGCAAGGTGTACTGGAAAAAGACCTACGAAATTCCGGAAGCATCGCGTGCGGCCCGTGGTCGCCCGCTGGTGAACCTGCTGCCGCTGGAAGAGGGTGAGCGCATCACCGCCATGCTGCAGGTGGACCTCGAGGCGCTGCAGCAGAACGCCGACCTTGACGAAGAGCTGGAAGACGCCGACGACACCGTGCTCGAAGGTGAGCTGGCCGAGGCCGAGGAAGTTGACGAAGAAGACGGCGACACCCCTGAGTGGGTGGCAGAGCCGACCGGCGCGTACATCTTCATGGCCACCGCTTCGGGTACCGTCAAGAAGACCCCGCTGGTGCAGTTCGCCCGCCCGCGCTCCAATGGCCTGATTGCCTTGAAGCTCAAAGAAGGCGATACCCTGATTGCAGCGGCCATCACCGACGGCGCCAAGGAAGTGATGATGTTCTCCGATGCTGGCAAGGTCATTCGCTTTGCCGAGAGCGTGGTGCGTGAAATGGGCCGTAACGCCCGTGGCGTGCGGGGCATGAAGCTGGGCAAGGGGCAGCAGATCATTTCCATGCTGATTCCGGAGTCCGGCGCGCAGATCCTGACCGCTTCCGAGCGTGGCTTTGGCAAGCGTACCCCGCTGTCCAAGTTTCCACGCCGCGGCCGTGGCGGCCAGGGTGTGATCGCCATGGGCACCAAGGGGCGCAATGGCTTGCTGATTGGCGCCATCCAGGTGCACGAAGGCGAGGAGATCATGCTGATCTCCGACCAGGGCACGCTGGTGCGCACCCGGGTTGGCGAAGTGTCCAGCCTGAGCCGTAACACGCAGGGTGTGACCTTGATCAAGCTGGCTGCCGACGAAACACTGGTTGGCCTGGAGCGGATCCAGGAACCGTCCGAGGACGAACTCGACGATATGGTCGAGGCGGGCGAGGAGGGTGTCGAGGCCGAAGTGCCAGACAATGACGAAGCTGCAGGCGCCGAAGAGGCCCCGCAGGAGTAAGCAGGTGTAAAACCCGAACGGGGCGACCAAGGTCGCCCCGTTTGACTGATAACTGCAGGCAATGCCTGGCCGGGTGCGAGCAAGCTTTTTGTAGGAGCGGCCTTGTGTCGCGAAAGGGCTGCAAAGCAGCCCCAGGATTTCAGCGGCGCTGCAAAAAGCTGGGGCCGCTTCGCGGCCCTATCGCGACACAAGGCCGCTCCCACAAAGAGGCGCGTGCGGCCTGCAAGAAATGAATTTGTACCATTTGGCAGAGCGAGAGTGGATGTGAGCAACCGAGCCTTTAACTTCTGCGCAGGCCCTGCCGCGCTTCCTACCGCTGTTCTGCAGCGCGCCCAGGCTGAAATGCTGGACTGGCATGGCAAGGGCTTGTCGGTGATGGAAATGAGCCATCGCAGCGACGATTACGTGGCCATCGCCGAAAAGGCCGAGCAGGACCTGCGTGACCTGCTGTCTATCCCCTCCAACTACAAGGTACTGTTCCTGCAGGGCGGTGCCAGCCAGCAGTTCGCTGAGATCCCGCTGAACCTGCTACCGGAAAACGGCACTGCCGACTACATCGAGACCGGCATCTGGTCGAAAAAGGCCATCGAGGAAGCGCGCCGCTTCGGCAACGTCAACGTCGCCGCCAGCGCCAAAGCCTACGATTACCTGGCCATTCCGGGCCAGAACGACTGGAAACTGACCAGCAACGCTGCCTACGTGCACTATGCGTCCAACGAAACCATCGGTGGCCTGCAGTTCGACTGGGTGCCGCAGACCGGTGACGTTCCGCTGGTGGTCGACATGTCCTCCGACATCCTCTCGCGCCCGATCGACGTGTCGCAGTTCGGCCTGATTTACGCCGGCGCGCAGAAAAACATCGGCCCCAGCGGCCTGGTGGTGGTGATCGTGCGTGAAGACCTGCTGGGCCACGCCCGCAGCAGCTGCCCGACCATGCTCGACTACAAGGTGTCGGCCGACAACGGCTCGATGTACAACACCCCGGCCACTTACTCCTGGTACCTCTCGGGCCTGGTGTTCGAGTGGCTCAAGGAGCAGGGCGGTGTCGAGGCCATGGAGCAGCGCAACCGGGCCAAGAAAGACCGCCTGTACGGCTTCATCGACAGCAGCGAGTTCTACACCAACCCGATCAGCGTCAATGCCCGCTCGTGGATGAACGTGCCGTTCCGCCTGGCCGATGAACGCCTGGACAAGGCCTTCCTCGCCGGTGCCGATGCCCGCGGCCTGCTCAACCTCAAGGGCCACCGCTCGGTGGGCGGGATGCGCGCCTCTATCTACAATGCCCTGGGCCTGGACGCCGTGGAAGCGCTGGTGGCCTACATGGCTGAATTCGAGAAGGAGCACGGCTGATGTCGGAACAGGAACTCAAAGCCCTGCGCGTTCGCATCGACAGCCTCGACGAAAAAATCCTCGAGCTGATCAGCGAGCGCGCCCGGTGTGCCGAAGAGGTTGCGCGGGTCAAGACCGCTTCGCTCAAAGAAGGCGAGAAGCCGGTGTTCTACCGCCCCGAGCGCGAAGCAGCAGTGCTCAAGCGGGTGATGGAGCGTAATAAAGGGCCGCTGGGCAACGAAGAAATGGCGCGGCTGTTCCGCGAAATCATGTCGTCGTGCCTGGCCCTGGAAGAGCCGCTGAAAATCGCCTACCTGGGCCCTGAAGGCACCTTCACCCAGGCGGCGGCCATGAAGCACTTCGGCCACGCGGTGATCAGCCGCCCGATGGCGGCCATCGACGAGGTGTTCCGTGAAGTTGCGGCCGGTGCGGTCAATTTTGGCGTGGTGCCGGTGGAAAACTCCACCGAAGGCGCGGTCAGCCACACCCTGGACAGCTTCCTCGAACACGACATGGTGATTTGCGGCGAAGTCGAGCTGCGTATCCACCACCACCTGCTGGTGGGCGAGAGCACCAAGACCAACAGCATCACCCGCATCTATTCCCATGCCCAGTCCCTGGCCCAGTGCCGCAAGTGGCTGGACGCGCACTACCCGAACGTGGAGCGGGTGGCGGTATCGAGCAATGCCGAGGCCGCCAAGCGCGTGAAGGGCGAGTGGAACTCGGCGGCGATCGCCGGTGACATGGCTGCCAACCTGTATGGCCTGACCCGCCTGGCCGAGAAGATCGAAGACCGCCCGGACAACTCCACGCGCTTTTTGATGATCGGCCAGCAGGAAGTGCCGCCTACCGGCGACGACAAGACCTCGATCATTGTTTCGATGAGCAACAAGCCGGGCGCGCTGCATGAGCTGCTGGTGCCGTTCCACCAGAACGGCATCGACCTGACCCGCATCGAAACCCGCCCGTCGCGCAGCGGCAAGTGGACCTACGTGTTCTTCATCGACTTCGTTGGCCACCACCGCGACCCACTGATCAAGGCGGTGCTCGAACAGATCAGCCAGGAGGCTGTGGCGCTGAAGGTGCTGGGCTCGTATCCGAAGGCAGTGCTTTGATTCAGGGCCGCGGGGGGCGCTTTGCGCCCCATCGCAGGCAAGCCAGCTCCCACAGGTACAGCACAAACCTCCAGGTTTGCACTGCCCCTGTAGGCGCTGGCGTGCCTGCGATGGGTGTGGGAGCTGGCTTGCCGGCGATGGGCTGCAGCGCAGCCCCAGCGTTCTTACAGGCTGTCCCGATTTCTGAACAGGGTTCACACCAGTGGTAAATGCAGCAAAAACCAAACCCGCGCCCATCATCAACCGCCTGGTCGTAGTTGGCCTCGGCCTGATCGGTGGTTCGTTCGCCAAGGGCCTGCGTGAAAGCGGCCTGTGCCGCGAAGTGGTCGGAGTCGACCTGGATGCCCCATCGCGCAAGCAGGCCGTAGCCTTGGGCGTGGTCGACCGCTGCGAAGAAGACCTCGCCACCGCCTGCGTGGGCGCCGATGTCATCCAGCTGGCCGTGCCCATCCTGGCCATGGAGAAAGTTCTGGCGCGCCTGGCCCGGCTAGACCTGGGCAACGCCATCATCACCGACGTCGGCAGCGCCAAGGGCAATGTTGTTCGTGAGGCGCGTTCCGTTTTTGTGAACGAGAGCGGCCAGCGCCTGCCGCGCTTCGTGCCTGGCCACCCCATTGCCGGTTCCGAGCAGAGCGGGGTAGAGGCATCCAACGCTACCCTGTTCCGCCGGCACAAGGTCATTCTCACGCCGCTGGCCGAAACCGACCCGGCCGCACTGGCCCTGGTCGACCGCCTGTGGCGCGCGCTGGAGGCCGATGTCGAGCACATGACGGTCGAGCGCCACGACGAAGTGCTGGCCGCCACCAGCCACTTGCCGCACCTGTTGGCCTTTGGCCTGGTCGATTCACTGGCCAAACGCAATGAAAACCTCGAGATCTTCCGGTACGCTGCCGGGGGGTTCCGCGATTTCACCAGGATCGCCGGCAGCGACCCGACCATGTGGCATGACATCTTCCTCGCCAACCGCGATGCTGTCCTGCGCACACTTGATACATATCGCAGTGATCTCGACGCCTTGCGCGACGCTATCGCTGAAGGGGACGGGCACCAGTTGCTGGGTGTATTCACCCGCGCACGCGTTGCCCGCGAGCATTTCAGTAAAATCCTGGCCCGTCGGGCCTATGTGGACGCTATGAACGCCAACGATCTGATTTTCCTGGCCCAACCGGGTGGCCGCCTGAACGGGCGGATTCGTGTACCGGGCGACAAGTCGATTTCTCACCGCTCGATCATGCTTGGCTCGCTGGCCGAGGGCACCACCGAGGTCGAAGGCTTCCTCGAAGGTGAAGACGCCCTGGCGACCCTGCAGGCATTCCGTGACATGGGTGTGGTCATCGAAGGCCCCAACCACGGCCGCGTGACCATTCATGGTGTTGGCCTGCACGGCCTGAAGCCGCCGCCCGGCCCGCTGTACGTAGGCAACTCGGGGACCTCGATGCGTTTGCTGTCCGGCTTGCTGGCCGGCCAGCCGTTCGATGTGACCATGACCGGTGATGCCTCGTTGTCCAAGCGCCCGATGAACCGTGTGGCCAACCCGCTGCGCGAAATGGGTGCCGTGGTCGAGACCGGCCCGGAAGGCCGCCCGCCGCTGACCATTCGCGGCGGCCACCGGCTCAAGGGGCTGACCTACACGCTGCCGATGGCCAGCGCGCAGGTCAAATCCTGCCTGCTGCTGGCCGGCCTGTACGCCGAAGGCAAAACCACCGTCACCGAGCCGGCACCGACCCGCGACCACACCGAGCGCATGCTGCGCGGTTTCGGCTACGCGGTAGAAAGCAATGGCCCGGTGGCCTCGTTGCAGTCTGGGGGCAAGCTGACCGCTACCCGCATCGAAGTGCCGGCCGACATCTCCTCGGCAGCCTTCTTCCTGGTGGCGGCGTCCATCGCCGAAGGCTCCGAGCTGGTGCTGGAGCACGTCGGCATCAACCCGACCCGTACCGGTGTCATCGACATCCTGCGCCTGATGGGTGGCGACATCACCCTGGAGAACCAGCGTGAAGTCGGCGGCGAGCCGGTGGCCGACCTGCGTGTGCGCGGGGCCAAGCTGAAGGGTATCGATATCCCTGAAGAGCTGGTGCCGCTGGCTATCGACGAGTTCCCCGTGCTGTTCGTTGCCGCTGCCTGCGCCGAAGGCCGTACCGTGCTGCGCGGTGCCGAAGAGCTGCGGGTGAAGGAGTCCGACCGTATCCAGGTGATGGCCGACGGCCTGCTGACCCTGGGCATCAAGTGCGAGCCGACCCCGGACGGCATCATCATCGACGGCGGCCAGCTGGGCGGCGGCGAAGTGCATGGCCACGGTGACCACCGCATTGCCATGGCCTTCAGCGTGGCCTCGCTGCGCGCCAGTGCGCCGATCCGCATTCATGACTGCGCCAACGTTGCCACGTCGTTCCCCAACTTCCTGGCGCTGTGCGCCGAAGTGGGCATCCGCGTGGCCGAAGAGGGCAAGTCGTGAACACGCTGGCCCCCATCATCACCATCGACGGGCCGAGTGGCTCTGGCAAAGGTACGGTGGCCGGCTTGCTGGCGCGCGAACTGGGCTGGCGCCTGCTGGACTCGGGCGCGCTGTACCGGCTGCTGGCGTTCAATGCCAGCAACCACGGCGTCGATCTGACCAACGAAGAGCTGCTGACCAAGCTGGCCGCCCATCTGGATGTGCAGTTCATCGCCGCCGAGCCCGGTAAGCTGCAGCAGACCATTCTCGAAGGTGAGGACGTCAGCCAGGTCATCCGCACCGAAACCGTCGGTGCCGGTGCCTCGATGGTGGCGTCGCTGCCTGCCGTGCGTGAGGCGCTGCTGCAGCGCCAGCGCGCCTTCCGGGAAATGCCCGGGCTGATTGCCGACGGCCGCGACATGGGCACGGTGGTATTCCCCGACGCGCCGCTGAAGGTATTTCTGACCGCCAGTGCCGAGGAACGGGCGCGCCGCCGCTACCTGCAGTTGAAGGGCAAGGGTGAAGATGTTAGTCTGTCGAGTCTGCTGGATGAGATTCGGGCGCGTGATGAACGCGACACTCAGCGTGCAGTGGCCCCGCTGAAACCAGCGGCAGACGCCATTCAGCTGGATTCCACCGAGTTGTCCATCGAGCAGGTGTTGCAACGTATCAGGAGCGAGATCGCCCAGCGCGACCTTCTCTGATCACCAGGAAAGCAGGCAGGTTCACCAGTCAACGTCTTGCCGGCGTTCCTTTACTTAAAACAGACCCACATTGTCTGGAATGTGGCGAGGGGCGTTTGTTTCGCCCGAATCTACAGGAATTAAAATGAGCGAAAGCTTTGCAGAACTCTTTGAAGAAAGCCTGAAAACCCTCAATCTTCAGCCGGGTGCCATCATCACCGGTATCGTTGTCGACATCGACGGCGACTGGGTTACCGTACACGCTGGCCTGAAGTCCGAGGGTGTCATCCCGCTCGAGCAGTTCTACAACGAAGCTGGCGAACTGACCATCAAGGTCGGTGACGAAGTCCACGTTGCGCTGGACGCGGTCGAAGACGGCTTTGGCGAAACCAAACTGTCCCGTGAAAAAGCCAAGCGCGCCGAGTGCTGGATTGTTCTGGAAGCAGCTTTCGCCGCCGAAGAAGTGGTCAAGGGCGTTATCAACGGTAAGGTTAAGGGCGGCTTCACTGTCGACGTTAACGGCATCCGTGCGTTCCTGCCGGGCTCCCTGGTTGATGTCCGCCCAGTGCGCGACACCACCCACCTGGAAGGCAAAGAGCTGGAATTCAAGGTCATCAAGCTGGACCAGAAGCGCAACAACGTTGTCGTTTCCCGTCGCAGCGTGCTGGAAGCCGAGAACTCCGCCGAGCGCGAAGCCCTGCTGGAAACCCTGCAGGAAGGCCAGCAAGTCAAAGGTATCGTCAAGAACCTCACCGACTACGGCGCATTCGTGGACCTGGGCGGTATCGACGGCCTGCTGCACATCACCGACATGGCTTGGAAGCGCATCAAGCACCCATCGGAAATCGTTAACGTTGGCGACGAAGTCGACGTACGCGTTCTGAAGTTCGACCGTGAGCGCAACCGCGTTTCGCTGGGTCTGAAGCAAATGGGTGAAGATCCGTGGGTAGCTATCACTGCCCGTTACCCAGAAGGTACTCGCGTACAAGCTCGCGTAACCAACCTGACCGACTACGGCTGCTTCGCTGAGCTGGAAGAAGGCGTTGAAGGTCTGGTACACGTTTCCGAAATGGACTGGACCAACAAGAACATCCACCCGTCGAAAGTCGTTCAGGTTGGCGACGAAGTGGAAGTCATGGTTCTGGACATCGACGAAGAGCGTCGTCGTATCTCCCTGGGCATCAAGCAGTGCAAGTCCAACCCATGGGAAGACTTCTCCGGCCAGTTCAACAAGGGTGACAAGATCACCGGTACCATCAAGTCGATCACCGACTTCGGTATCTTCATCGGTCTGGACGGCGGCATCGACGGCCTGGTTCACCTGTCCGACATCTCCTGGAACGAAACCGGCGAAGAAGCCGTACGTCGTTTCAAGAAGGGCGACGAGCTGGAAACCGTCATCCTGTCGGTTGACCCAGAGCGCGAGCGCATCTCCCTGGGCATCAAGCAGCTGGAAGACGATCCGTTCTCCAACTTCGTTGCTGTCAACGACAAGGGCGCTATCGTCAAGGGCATCGTGAAAGAAGTTGACGCCAAAGGCGCCATCATCACCCTGGCCGACGACATCGAAGCCACTCTGAAAGCTTCCGAAATCAGCCGTGACCGCGTTGAAGACGCGCGCAACGTTCTGAAGGAAGGCGAAGAGATCGAAGCCAAGATCATCAGCGTTGACCGCAAGTCCCGCGTGATCAGCCTGTCGATCAAGTCGAAAGACGACGCTGAAGAGCGTGAAGCTATCCAGAGCCTGAAAAACGCTCCGGAAGCTGCTGCCGACACCACCATGGCTGCGCTGCTGCGCGAAGCAATGGCCAAGCAGAACTGAGTTCTGTTTGATCGGTAAAAAGGGCGACCCTCGGGTCGCCCTTTTTTTGTTTTCTTAGTATGCCCCGCGATGCCCTGGAGCGTTCGTGCACAATCCGCACAGGCATAACTGTCGCGAGGCGCGGGCGGCGTGCGATACGTCTCCATCGTGATGCCTTAAAGCCATGCTGCATCCCAATGAGGATATGCGCCAACCGATGACACCAGTCCGGCCCTTACCGGATTGGCAACGATGTATCTCGCGACCTTGAAAACATCCTCGTCCCGGCGCAAGGCTCGGTCGTAATAACCTGCCTGCCACACCGGCTTCCCCTTTGCCCCGGCCTTGTGAAGCGCATTGCTGGACTGGCATTTGAAGCGCTGCATCAATGTTCCAAGCGTCACTTCTTTCAGCTCAATCAGCCAATGCACATGATCTGGCATTACGACCCAGGTCAGCGATCGGCAGTGGTGTTGTTCTTCCGCGTAACGAAGGTTTTGGATGACCAACCGTGCGAAGCGGAGGTCGTGAAACAAAGGCTTACGTCGATGAGTGACCGTAGTCAGCATATAAAGCCTGCCTGGCACCGAGCATCGTGCGCGGCGAAGCCTGTAGCCATGAGGGTTCGGCATTGCGTTCATCCTTGAGCAGGTAATTGCTCGGTCAGCATAGTCAGCCTGTGCAGGGATCGACCCGCCAGTGATTTGCAGTATGTAAACAAGGACCAAAGCGTTCGCGCGCACCTGGCCCAGGCATAACTGGCCCGAAACAAACGTAGGAGCGAGCGCAGCTCGCGATGCGCCGCGCGGGCGGCGCGGCCTCGCGGGCAATGCTGCTCCACCGGCGTACCTTCACCGGCACGGCGCATGGCATGAGATATCGGGGGAGCCCCGGGGTGCTTGGCGTGGGGTTTGTGGTGGTGCGCAAATCGAGCGCCGCCCGCGCG
>NZ_DKJF01000028.1:0-8257 GCF_002454615.1 Pseudomonas sp. UBA6699 | reverse complement strand
CCACGGTCTGTACTGCGCTAACAGTCAGAAGCTGGCTTTATCCCTCCTCCTCCCTTCAAGTCTAATCATACAAGCTGGCTTGCCGGCGATGAGGCCCGAGCAGGCCACTGCTATTTTGCGGCGCTGGCCAGCACCCGCTGCCAGTCGGGCTCATTCAGGCGGCCGAGGATGCGTGCCTTGCCGTTACCGTCCACCGAAACGAACAGCGCGCTGGCGTAGGCGCTTTCGCGCTCGCCGCCGGCCACGTGCTGCTGGCGGGCAAAGTGATCGATGCAGCCGTTATGGGTCACCAGCACCAGGTTGTGTCCGGCACGTTTGTGCGCCAGTGCATCGCTGGCAAACTGGCTGTCGCAGCTTTCCAGCCAGTCTTCGCTGGCCACCGCCTGGCCGAGGATGAAGTGCGCGGTTTGCCGGGTGCGCAGTTTCGGGCTGCTGAGCAGGTCGGTGTTGGCCAGGCCCAGTTGGTGCAGGCCTTGGCCCACCCGCGCGGCAGCCTGGCTGCCGGCCACGGTGATGCCGGTGGGGTCGTCCAGGCACGGGCCCGGGGCGCTGTCGCAGCGTTCGGCGTGGCGGACCATCACGATCACGGCACCCTCGGCCCAGTTCTGCAGCAGGCCGCTGTCACTCAGTTGTTGCTCGTTGCCAAGGTCCACGATATGCGTCCTCGTCGCCAGCCAGGTGGTCAAGGCCGCCACGACCATGCACAAGCCAAGGGCGGCACCAAGGGCTTTGTGAGACAGGCGCCGTTTGCGCCGGGCGTGAATGGCAGGGTGCCCCAGGGTATTGCTCGATAGCATGCGTTGCTCCAGTGACAGGGCCGTGGCGGGCACGGCAGTGATGGCGGCATTTTGCTAAGCGAGCTGTCGGGGGCCGGTGAAGGGCGTGTGAAAATTGCATTCGGTTGCGGCCCGTTGGGTGAACACCGCCCCGGCGCCTACGCTGTAGACTGTAATTCGGCAAAACCGGAGCAGGCCCGATGACATCCACCCTTCAACTGGAAAGCGCCCGGCTGGTGCTGCGCCAATGGCACGACGATGACCTGCGTGAATTTGCGGCGCTGTGTGCCGACCCGCAGGTGATGCGTTACTTCCCGGCACCGCTCACACGCCTTGAAGCTGCCGCGCTGATTGGCCGCATACGCGGGCACTTCAACGAATACGGTTTTGGTTTGTGGGCGCTGGAGCGCAAGGACAGCGGTGCATTCATCGGCATGACCGGCTTGCTGCAGGTAGACTTTGACGCCGATTTCGCGCCAGCCGTGGAGATTGGCTGGCGCCTGGCCCGGCGCCACTGGGGGCTGGGTTTTGCCAGCGAAGCCGCGTGGACCTGCCTGCGCTGTGCGTTCGCCCAATTGCGCCTGAACGAGGTGGTGTCGTTCACTGCCGAAAGTAACTTGCCATCGCAGAAGGTGATGCAGGCCATCGGCATGCAGCAAGACCTGCGCGGCAGCTTCGAGCACCCGCGCCTGCCCGCAGGCCACCCGCTACGCCCGCATGTGCTGTACCGCATCGACCGTGCGCACTGGGAGCACACCCTGCGCGCCTGAATGCACAGCCATGCTCGGTGCGAATGGCAAACGCTGTATTATTTGCCCATTGAAAGGGCGCTGTGCCGCATGGGGTTCGGCGCCTGTGAGTTCGAGCGCCGCCCAGGCGGCGCAGCGCGAGCAAGGCTCGCTTCTACGGAGATGCCCCAATGAGTCATGTGTTGGACGACCTGGTCGACCTGTTGAGCCTCGAAGCCATCGAGGAAAACCTGTTCCGTGGGCGCAGCCAAGACCTGGGCTTCCGCCAGCTGTACGGCGGCCAGGTGCTGGGCCAGTCGTTGTCGGCAGCCAGCCAGACGGTCGAAGACGCGCGCCATGTGCACTCGCTGCATGGTTATTTCCTGCGCCCGGGGGACGCCAGCCTGCCGGTGGTGTACTCGGTGGACCGTGTGCGTGATGGCGGCAGCTTCAGTACCCGGCGGGTGACGGCGATCCAGAAGGGCCAGACCATTTTCACCTGTAGCGCCTCGTTCCAGTACGACGAGGAAGGCTTCGCCCACCAGGCGCAGATGCCCGACGTGGTCGGCCCGGAAAACCTGCCTACAGAAGTGGAACTGGCGCGTGCCATGGCAGACCATCTGCCTGAACGCATCCGCGACAAGGTGCTGTGCGCCAAGCCAATCGAGATTCGCCCGGTCACCGAGCGTGACCCGTTCAACCCCAAGCCAGGCGACCCGGTGAAATATGCGTGGTTCCGCGCCGACGGCAACCTGCCCGACGTGCCGGCCCTGCACAAGTACCTGCTGGCCTACGCCTCGGACTTCGGCCTGCTCACCACCGCGCTGGTGCCGCATGGCAAGTCGGTTTGGCAGCGCGACATGCAGATCGCCAGCCTCGACCATTCGCTGTGGTTCCACGGCAACCTGCGTGCCGACCAGTGGTTGCTGTATGCCACCGATAGCCCGTGGGCAGGGAATTCCCGTGGCTTCTGCCGCGGCAGCATTTTCAACCAGGCCGGGCAACTGGTGGCATCGTCGAGCCAGGAAGGCCTGATTCGCCACCGCAAGGACTGGGCATGAGCCTGCAGCAGGTGCGCAACTGGGTGTTCGACATGGACGGCACCCTGACCGTGGCAGTGCATGACTTTGCCGCCATTCGGGAGGCGCTGGGCATCCCTGCCGAGGACGACATCCTTACCCACCTGGCGGCTTTGCCAGCCGACGAAGCCGCGGCCAAGCATGCCTGGCTGCTGGAGCATGAGCGTGAGCTGGCGGAAGCCTCCACCGCGGCGACCGGGGCAGTTGAACTGGTGCGCGAACTGGCTGCGCGTGGTTGCCGGTTGGGGATACTGACCCGCAATGCGCGGGAACTGGCCCATGTGACGCTGGAAGCGATTGGCCTGGCGGACTGCTTCCCGGTGGAGCATGTGCTCGGGCGTGACGAGGCGGCACCGAAGCCGAGCCCGGATGGGTTGCTGAAGATTGCCGCGGCCTGGGGCGTGGCGCCGAGCGAGCTGGTGATGGTGGGTGACTACCGTTTTGACCTGGACTGCGGGCGCGCAGCGGGGGCACGCACGATATTGGTGAATGTGCCCGACAACCCATGGCCGCAACTGGTGGATTGGCACGCGGTCGATTGCCGGGCACTGAAGGTGATGCTGGGCTGAGTCGATAGTGCGCAGCCCGATCGCAACACAACGCCGCTGCTGCAAAGCCCGTGAAGCTTTTGCAACCCATAGACCTGTCTATGCTCATTTCCATTCCTGACGTTGATACGGAGACCCAACCCATGACCAGCAAGGCCATCTACGTTCAACCTGGCGGCGGCTACGACAAGGTCGAGGTCGGCAGCAGCGAGGCTGCGCCCCCTCAGGCCGGCGAGATCACCGTGCGCCTGCACGCCAGCTCCCTGAACTACCACGACTTCGCCGTGGTGAGTGGCATGTGGGGGCCGAGTGAGCGGCGCATCCCCATGGCCGACGGTGCGGGCGAAGTCGTTGCCGTAGGGGCCGGCGTCAGCGAGTTTCAGGTCGGCGACAGTGTCGTCAGTACGTTCTTCCCGGACTGGCTCGATGGCCAGGCCAATGTCGAAGGCTTTGCCCGGGTGCCGGGTGACGGCATCGATGGCTACGCCCGCGAACAGGTCACCGCCCGTGCCACCGCGTTTACCCTGGCACCTTCGGGCTTCAGCCATGCCGAAGCCGCCACCCTGACCACTGCCGGCCTGACCGCCTGGCGCGCGCTGATGTGCGACGACCACCTCAAACCGGGCGACACGGTGCTGGTGCAGGGCACCGGTGGCGTGTCGATCTTCGCCCTGCAGTTCGCCAAGCTGGCGGGTGCCACGGTGATTGCCACCTCGTCCAGCGATGCCAAGCTGGAGCGGCTCAAGGCCTTGGGCGCCGACCACTTGATCAACTACAAGCGCACCCCGGCGTGGGGGGACAAAGTGCGCGAGCTGACCGCTAACCGCGGTGTCGATCACGTGATCGAGGTGGGTGGCCCGGCTACCCTGGAGCAGTCGATGATCGCTGCACGGATCGGCGGGCATGTGTCGCTGATCGGCATTCTTACTGGCGTGGCCGGGCAACTGCCGCTGGTGCAGGCATTGGTGCGGCAGATTCGCCTGCAAGGGGTGCTGGTCGGTAGCCGGGCGCAGCAGCAGGCGATGGTGCGGGCCATTGATGCCAACGGTTTGCGGCCGGTGGTGGACAAGCACTTCGAGCTGGAGCAGATCGTCGACGCGTTCCGTTACCAGGAGAGCAACCGGCATTTCGGCAAGATCTGCCTGACCTGGTAAGCGTCGGGGCTGCGGTGCCGCAGTTGCCCGTCAATCCGGTAGCAGCCGGTCGCGGCTGTTGGACAGGTGCAGGCACACCGCCGCGCGTGCTGCATCCGGGTCTTGCCGGCGGATGGCATTGAGGATTGCCTCGTGCTCCAGGTTGGCCAGGTATGCCTGCGCTGCCATCTTCGACCCACTGCGCTCGGCTTGGGCCATGCGGTTGCGCGGAATCAAGCCGTTGCCCAGCTGCAGCAGCATCTCGGTGAAATACAGGTTGCCGGTGGCTTCGGCAATCAGCAGGTGAAAACGCCGGTCGGCCTCGATGCAGCTGTCACCTGCCGCCGCCAGGTCCTGGTAGTCATCCAGTGCCTGGCGCATGCGCGCCAACTGCCCTTCATCGCGGCGTAGCGCTGCCAGCGCGGCGGCCTGGCTTTCCAGGCCGACCCGCAGCTCCAGCAAGTCGCGCACATTCGCTGCGCTTTCCGCTGCAACGCGCAACCCGGCCTGGGCTTGGCGCGCCATCACGAAGGTGCCGATACCGTGGCGCGGTTCCACCAGCCCCGAGGCCTGCAACTTCGACAAGGCTTCGCGAACCACCGTGCGGCTGACCCCGTGCTCGCGTACCAAGGTGTTCTCCGACGGCAGTTTGTCGCCGGGCTTGAAGGTGCCCAGGAGAATCTGCTGGGTCAGGCTGGAGACCAGGTCATGTGCGCGGCTGTGGCCGCGTTTGTGCGCGTGATCTGGAAGCATGCTGTGGTCCACCTCTTGTTGTACTTGTATGACAAGTTAATTGCTAAAAATATTTTTTGCCCAATTTTTCGCGAGGCGAGGGTGCATTTGGAGTGCCAGTTTTTGCAAGATCGCAACATATTAGTCTTATTGCAGCTTGTATTTTGACATTTTGGCGATGTTGTTGATCTTGTCGTACAACTTCTCGGGGCCTATGCTCGTCCCCACTGCCATGTCAGACAACCCCGACCCGCACAAAAACAATTAGTGGGAGATCCACCTGTGAACGACACCCTCGCTCCGTCTGCCCGGAATGAAGGCGACGCGTTGGCCAGCGCCGTGGCCAAGGTCAAGCGCCACGTGCTGCCGCTGTTCGTCATCATGTTCATCGTCAACTACCTGGACCGCGTCAACATCGGCTTCGTCCGCCCGCACCTGGAAAGCGACCTGGGCATCAGCGCTGCAGCCTTTGGCTTTGGTGCCGGGCTGTTCTTCATCGGCTACGCGCTGTTCGAGGTGCCTTCGAACATGCTGCTGCAGAAGGTGGGGGCCCGCTTGTGGCTGACCCGCATCATGTTCACCTGGGGGCTGGTGGCCACGGCCATGGCCTTCGTGCAGAACGAAACCCAGTTCTATGTACTGCGCTTTCTGCTCGGTGTGGCCGAAGCGGGCTTCTTCCCTGGGGTGATCTACTATTTCACCCGCTGGTTGCCGGCGGCCGAGCGCGGCAAGGCGATCGCCATTTTTCTCAGCGGGTCGGCGCTGGCTTCGCTGATTTCCGGCCCCTTGGCCGGGGCATTGATGCAAATCCAGGGGCTCGGCCTGCACGGCTGGCAGTGGATGCTGTTCATCGAAGGCATGGCCTCGGTGGCGTTGTGCTTCTTCGTGTTCTTCTGGCTCGACTCCAAACCGCAGGACGCCAAGTGGCTGAGCCAGGCCGAGCAGGATGCGCTGGTCGCGACGATCGACCGTGAACAGCAAGCGCGCGAGGCGCTGGGTGCGGCCAAGCCGTCGGCCTGGAGCCTGCTCAAGGACCGCCAGATCGTCCTGTTCTGCCTGATCTACTTCTGCATCCAGCTGACCATCTACGCGGCTACCTTCTGGCTGCCGAGCATCATCAAACGCATGGGCGACCTCAGCGACTTGCAGGTCGGCTTCCTCAACTCCATCCCGTGGCTGATCTCGATCCTGGCCATGTATGCCTTCGCTGCCGGTTCTGCACGCTGGAAGTTCCAGCAGGCCTGGGTGGCAGGCGCCCTGGTGGTCGCGGCCATCGGCATGTTCATGTCCACCACCGGCGGGCCGGTATTCGCCTTTGTCGCCGTGTGCTTTGCCGCCATCGGCTTCAAGTCGGCCTCGTCACTGTTCTGGCCGATCCCGCAGGGCTACCTGGATGCTCGCATCGCGGCGGCGGTGATAGCCCTGGTCAACTCGGTCGGCAACCTCGGCGGCTTCGTTGCCCCCACCACGTTCGGCCTGCTGGAGCAGCAGACCGGCTCGATCCAGGGCGGGTTGTATGGCCTGGCGGTGACTTCGGTGCTGGCGGCAATTGCCATCTTCTTCGTGCGTACACGCCCCAAGGGCGCACATTCCGATAGCCTGAAGGGCCCCGCGGCCCTGGGCCAGACCCACTGACGACTGCGAGACGACAACCATGAATATGCAGACAACACCCGCCGTTCACACCAGCACCCCGGTGGTCACCGACCTGCGCGTGATTCCGGTGGCTGGCCACGACAGCATGCTGCTCAACCTCAGTGGCGCACATGGCCCGTTCTTTACCCGTAATGTGGTGGTACTGCGGGACAGCGCGGGCAACACGGGCCTTGGCGAAGTGCCGGGTGGCGAGGGCATTCGCCAGACCCTGGAAGACGCCCGCAGCCTGGTAGTAGGCCAGCCGATCGGTCATTACCAGCGCGTGCTCAATGCCATGCGCCAGACGTTCGCCAGCCGCGACTCGGCGGGCCGCGGCCTGCAGACCTTCGACCTGCGCATCACCGTGCATGCCGTCACGGCCATCGAGTCGGCGCTGCTCGACCTGCTCGGCCAGCACCTGAATGTGCCCATGGCGGCACTGCTTGGCGAGGGCCAGCAACGTGATGCGGTGAAGATGCTGGGCTACCTGTTCTATATCGGCGACCGCCAGCAGACCGACCTGGCCTACCGCAACGAAGCGGACAGTGACGACGACTGGTTCCGTGTGCGCCATGAAAAGGCCCTGACGCCCGAGGCGGTTGTGCGCCTGGCCGAAGCGGCCAAGCAGCGTTACGGCTTCAGCGACTTCAAGCTCAAGGGCGGCGTGCTGCGGGGGGCAGAAGAAATGGAAGCAGTGACGGCGCTGGCCGAACGCTTCCCCGAAGCGCGCATCACCCTGGACCCCAACGGGGCCTGGTCACTCAAGGAGGCCATCGCCCTGTGCCGCGACAAGCATGATGTGCTGGCCTATGCCGAAGACCCGTGCGGCGCCGAGAACGGCTACTCGGGCCGCGAGGTGATGGCCGAGTTCCGTCGCGCTACGGGTTTGCCCACGGCTACCAACATGATCGCCACCGACTGGCGGCAGATGGGCCATGCGATCCAGTTGCAGTCGGTGGACATTCCGTTGGCCGACCCGCATTTCTGGACCTTGCAGGGCTCGGTGAGGGTGGCGCAGATGTGCAACGACTGGGGGCTTACCTGGGGTTCGCACTCCAACAACCACTTCGATATTTCGCTGGCGATGTTCACTCAAGTGGCGGCTGCCGCGCCGGGTGAGATCACCGCGATCGACACCCACTGGATCTGGCAGGACGGCCAGCGCCTGACCCGTGAGCCGCTGCGCATTGTCGACGGCCATGTGCATGTGCCGGCGCGGCCGGGGTTGGGGGTGGAGCTGGATGAGGATCAACTGGCCAAGGCCCACGAGTGCTACCGCAACATGGGGTTGGGGGCGCGGGATGACAGCGTGGCAATGCAGTTCCTGATTCCGGGTTGGCGTTTTGATAACAAGCGGCCTTGCCTGGTGCGTTAAGGCTGCTGGCCTCTTCGCGGGCTTGCCCGCTCCCACAAGGATTGCACAGGATTTGAAGCCGATGCGATCGAGGTGGGAGACTCTATGGTCTCTGGTAAGGGTAGCCGCAGCATTTTCAGCGCCTGGGAGATCGAGCGCCGCCCGCGCGGCGCATCGCGAGCTGCGGTCGCTGCTTGTATGTTGTGACTGGCCTGGCGGGAGAAGATATTCTCGTCAGGCTGAAGAAGCACTTCCGGGGAGGCCGATCGCTC